>NZ_PYHT01000055.1:0-809 GCF_003023875.1 Nocardia sp. MDA0666 | reverse complement strand
AGTGACTTAGTTTAGTAATCTCAGCACTAGAGGGTCTCTAAAACATTCACCATCTCCATGAACTAAATGTGTGTTTAAAATACAGGATCTACAAATATCAACAAGTAATCATCACAGAATCACACAGAATTTCTAGGTTGGAAGAGACCTCAAGATCATCGAGTCCAACCTCTGACCTAACACTAACAGTCCCCACTAAACCATATCCCTAAGCTCTACATCTAAACGTCTTTTAAAGACTTCCAGGGATGGTGACTCCACCACTTCCCTGGGCAGCCCGCTCCCCTCCCCCACAACCCTTTCAGTCACGCAATGATTCCTAACATATAACATAAAACTCCCCTGGCGTAACTTTAGCCCATTCCCCCTTGTCCTGTCACCAGGCACGTGGGAGAACAGGCCAACCCCCACCTCTCTACAGCCTCCTTTAATGTACTTATAAAGAGCGATAAGGTCGCCCCTGAGCCTCCTCTTCTCCAGGCTGAACAAGCCCAGCTCCCTCAGCCGCTCCTCGTAGGACTTGTTCTCCAGGCCCCTCACCAGCTTCGTCGCCCTTCTCTGGACCCGCTCAAGCACCTCGATGTCCTTCTTGTAGCGAGGGGCCCAAAACTGAACACAGTACTCGAGGTGCGGCCTCACCAGAGCCGAGTACAGGGGGACGATCACCTCCCTAGCCCTGCTGGCCACACTGCTTCTGATACAAGCCAGGATGCTGTTGGCCTTCTTGGCCACCTGAGCACACTGCTGCTCATCTTAAAATCATCTAAAAATCTAAAATTCATCTTATTTTTATTTCTTGATGCTTTTAT
>NZ_PYHT01000054.1:0-1221 GCF_003023875.1 Nocardia sp. MDA0666 | reverse complement strand
ATGTTCTCGCCCTTGACGATCGCCTCGTAGACCTTCACACGACCGACCACATCGTCGGACTTGATGGTCAGCAGCTCCTGCAACGTGTAGGCCGCGCCGTAGGCCTGCATGGCCCAGCACTCCATCTCACCGAAACGCTGACCACCGAACTGCGCCTTACCACCCAGAGGCTGCTGGGTGATCATCGAGTACGGACCCGTCGACCGCGCGTGGATCTTGTCGTCCACCAGGTGATGCAGCTTCAGGATGTACATGTAACCCACCGCCACCGGATACGGGAACGGCTCACCCGACCGACCATCGAACAACACCGACTTACCGTTGGCGTCGACCATGGTCTCGCCGTCGCGGTTCGGCAGGGTGGAACCCAGCAGACCGGTCAGCTCGTCTTCCTGCGCACCGTCGAACACCGGGGTCGCGATGTTGGTGTCGGATTCCTGACCCAGCATCTCCTCGGGCAGGTTCTTCGCCCAGTCCGGCAGGTTGCCGGATTCGGCGCCGTCGACCTGCCAGCCGGCCTTGGCGATCCAGCCCAGATGGGTCTCGAGGATCTGGCCGATGTTCATACGACGCGGAACACCATGGGTGTTCAAGATGATGTCGACCGGGGTGCCGTCCGGCATGAACGGCATGTCCTCCTTCGGCAAGATCTTGCCGATCACGCCCTTGTTGCCGTGACGACCCGCGAGCTTGTCACCGTCCTGAATCTTGCGCTTCTGCGCCACATACACGCGCACCAGCTCGTTCACACCCGGAGGCAGATCGTCGTCGTCCTCACGCGAGAACACACGAATACCGATCACCTTGCCGGACTCACCGTGAGGCACCTTCAGCGAGGTGTCACGCACCTCGCGGGCCTTCTCACCGAAGATCGCGCGCAGCAGCCGCTCTTCCGGGGTCAGCTCGGTCTCACCCTTCGGGGTCACCTTGCCGACCAGGATGTCACCATCGCGCACCTCGGCACCGATACGGACGATGCCACGCTCGTCCAGATCAGCCAGCACCTCATCCGACACGTTCGGGATATCACGGGTGATCTCCTCGGCACCGAGCTTGGTGTCACGAGCATCGATCTCGTGCTCCTCGATATGAATCGAGGTCAGCACATCCTCCTCCACGAGACGCTGCGACAGGATGATCGCGTCCTCGTAGTTGTGACCCTCCCACGGCATGATCGCCACCAGCAGGTTCTTACCCAACGCCATCTCACCGTTCTCGGTG
>NZ_PYHT01000052.1:0-2819 GCF_003023875.1 Nocardia sp. MDA0666 | reverse complement strand
GGGGGTCGTGTAGTTCGCCGAGTTGGGTGCGTTGCCAGAGTGCGTAGTCGACATATTGCACCGGTAGCGGCGTCCAGTGCGGGGCGTGGCCGTGTCGGCGCGCTCGGTAGGCTTCGCTCACGTCGCGGGCCATGGGGATCGGTGACCATCCATCGAAAGCGATGTGGTGCAACACAATTGCGATGATGTGCTGTTCGGGTCCTATCGAGTAGATCTGGGCGCGGATGGGGATCTCGGTCGACAGATCGAATCGGTGCGCGGCCAGCTCTGCCAAGGCGTCGGTCACATGCTGCTCGGGCAGCGATACGACTGCCGCGCCGTCGCGTCGCCACATTCCTGTTCTTGCGGGCAGCACGTGCTGGAAGGGCACGCCGTCGGTGTGGGGGAAGATGGTGCGGAGTGATTCGTGGCGGGCGAGGACGTCGTCGAGTGCGTCGTCGAGTGCGTCGGTATCCAGTGGTCCGTTGATCCGGAATGCGATCGGCATGTTGTAGACCGGGGAGGGTCCTTGGAGTTGGTCGATGAACCAGAGTCGTTGCTGCGCATACGACAACGGAATCACCGCGGGCCGCTCGACCGGTGTCAGTCGTGGGAGTCGGCTCGTACCCGCACTATCGATACCGGATGCCAGCCGGGCGACGGTGGGTGTGTCGAACACGGTGCGCACGGACAGGTCGGTGTCGAGGGTGGTGTTGATCGCGGCGATCAGGCGCATCGCCGACAGCGAATCTCCGCCGAGGTCGAAGAAGGAGTCGTCGATGCCGACGCGGTCGAGTCCGAGTGTGTGGGCGTAGATGGTGGTGAGGATCTCCTCGACAGGGGTACTCGGGGCGCGATACCCGCCCGCGGTGTACTCCGGTACCGGTAGGGCACGGGTGTCGAGCTTGCCGTTGACCGTCAGTGGCAGCGCCGCTACCTCCATCACCGCCGCGGGGATCATGTAGGCGGGAAGTTGTTCGGCGAGTTGGGTGCGTATCTCGTCTGGGTTTGCGGTGCCGGTGATGTAGGCGACGAGGAGTTTGTTTCCGGGGTGGTCTTCGCGGGTGATGACTGCTGCTTGTTCGATGCCGTCGAGTTGTGTGAGGGCGGTTCGTATTTCGCCGCATTCGATGCGGTAGCCGCGGATTTTGACTTGTTCGTCGGCGCGGGCGACGTAGTGGAGTTGGCCGTCGTTCGCCCAGCGGACCAGGTCTCCGGTGCGGTACATGCGTGCCCCGGTGCCTCCGAAGGGGCAGGCCACGAACCGTGATGCGGTCAATACGGTGCGACGCCAGTATCCGGGGCTGACGCCCGTGCCGGCCACATACAACTCGCCGGCGACTCCCACCGGCACCGGCCGTAGCCGGCGGTCGAGGACGAACAACGCTGCACCTGGTACTGGTGAGCCGATCGGTGGTGTTCCCGAACCCGGAGCCAATGGCGGAGTCAAGGAAACACACATGGTGGTTTCGGTGGGACCGTAGCCGTTGATGACTGTGTGTACGGGTGCCCACTGGTCTACCACTTGGGCGGGGCAGAATTCGCCACCGAGTATCAGGGTGACCGATTCCAAGCCTTGTGGTGTCAGCATCGCTGCCGCGGTCGGGGTTTGGGTCAGCACGGTGACGTGTTCGGCAGCGAGAACATCGTGAAAGTCGTTGGGGGAGCGAGTGATCGAGTCGGGGATCACCACCAGTCGTCCACCGTGCAGCAACGCGCCCCAGATTTCCCAGACGGAGACGTCGAAGGCGAGCGAATGACATTGCGCCCATACCTGTTCCGGCGCAGGCGTGACATCCAAGGGCACCAACAGTTGCGTGACGTTGTGGTGGGTGGCCGCCACACCTTTGGGGACCCCCGTGGTGCCGGAGGTGTAGATGAGGTAGGCGATGTTGTCCGGGCTGGGCGCGGATAGTGGGGTGTTGGGTTGGGTGTCGAGGGCGGGGTCGTTGATGTCGATGACGGTGACGTCGATCCCGTCGAGTCGTCCGGCCAGATCAGCTGTGCTGAGCACGGCTACGGGTGTGGCGTCGGTGAGCATGAATTCGATTCGTGCTCTGGGGTGTTCGGGATCGATGGGGAGGTAGGCAGCCCCGGTTTCCAGCACTGCTGTTATCGCGGTGATCGCTTCTGCTGAGCGTTGCATCAGCAACCCGACCACGCATCCGGGACCCACACCGCGGTCGGTCAGCAGGTGTGCCAACCGGTTTGCCGCTTCCTCCAGCTGCCGGTAACTGTATGAACGATCACCGCAGCTGAGTGCTATGGCGCTGGGGGTGCAGGCGACTTGTGCGGCGAACATCGCCGGCACCGACATCGCCGGGGATGTGTGCGCATCCAAGACGGCCCGGTTGCCGATCTCGTCCAATCGGGTGTGTTCGGATTCGTCGAGCAGGTCCACCGACGACAGCGATCGCCTCGGGTTGCTGGTTATGGCGTTCAGTGTTCGTTCGAGTCGTTGGATGAGTGTGTCGATGGTGGTGGTGTCGATGATGTCGGTGCGGAATTCGACTGCGCCGGTGAGTCCGTCGGGTTCGCCGGTGTCGGTGAAGCGTTCTCCGAGGGAGAAGGCGATGTCCATGCGGGCGCTGTGGGTGTCCAGCGGGAGCGAGGTGACGTCGAGATCTTCCAGCACGAAACCGGCTCCGGGGTCGTTGTTTCCGGCGAAGTTCTGCCACGCCAGCAACACCTGGATCAGCGGGTGATGCGTTAATGATCTGGCTGGGTTGAGTCGTTCGACCAGCACTTCGAACGGCACGTGCTGGTGTTCGAACGCTTCGAGGCTGCGCGTGCGAACCTGGGTCAACAGGTCGGTGAAGGTGGGGTCGCCGGCCAGATCG
>NZ_PYHT01000051.1:0-3386 GCF_003023875.1 Nocardia sp. MDA0666 | reverse complement strand
ATGTTCCGGCGGTGTCCTACTCTCCCACACCCTGGCGAGTGCAGTACCATCGGCGCAGGTGGCCTTAGCTTCCGGGTTCGGAATGGGACCGGGCGTTTCCCCACCGCTATAGCCGCCGTAACTCTATGAAACTATCCACAGACAGCCGAACACCCCGTGATCGGGACATTCGCCTTCCTGTATCTGTGTGTTGTTTCAGATACCGCACAGTGGACGCGTAGCAGCTTTGTTGGTAAGTCCTCGGCCTATTAGTACCAGTCACCTCCATGCGTTACCGCACTTCCAGTTCTGGCCTATCAACCCAATGGTCTGTTGGGGGCCTTACCCCCTCGAGGGGGTGAGAAACCTCATCTTGGAACAGGCTTCCCGCTTAGATGCTTTCAGCGGTTATCCCTTCCGAACGTGGCCAACCAGCCGTGCCCCTGGCGGGACAACTGGCACACCAGAGGTTCGTCCGTCCCGGTCCTCTCGTACTAGGGACAGCCTTCCTCAAGTTTCTAACGCGCGCGGCGGATAGAGACCGAACTGTCTCACGACGTTCTAAACCCAGCTCGCGTGCCGCTTTAATGGGCGAACAGCCCAACCCTTGGGACCTACTCCAGCCCCAGGATGCGACGAGCCGACATCGAGGTGCCAAACCATCCCGTCGATATGGACTCTTGGGGAAGATCAGCCTGTTATCCCCGGGGTACCTTTTATCCGTTGAGCGACACCGCTTCCACATGCCGGTGCCGGATCACTAGTCCCGACTTTCGTCCCTGCTCGACCTGTCAGTCTCACAGTCAAGCTCCCTTGTGCACTTACACTCAACACCTGATTGCCAACCAGGCTGAGGGAACCTTTGGGCGCCTCCGTTACATTTTAGGAGGCAACCGCCCCAGTTAAACTACCCACCAGGCACTGTCCCTGAACCAGATCATGGCCCGAGGTTAGAGGTCCAATACGACCAGAGTGGTATTTCAACGACGACTCCACGAACACTGGCGTGCCCGCTTCACAGTCTCCCACCTATCCTACACAAACCGTACCGAACACCAATACCAAGCTATAGTGAAGGTCCCGGGGTCTTTTCGTCCTGCCGCGCGTAACGAGCATCTTTACTCGTAATGCAATTTCGCCGAGTCTGTGGTGGAGACAGCAGAGAAGTCGTTACGCCATTCGTGCAGGTCGGAACTTACCCGACAAGGAATTTCGCTACCTTAGGATGGTTATAGTTACCACCGCCGTTTACCGGGGCTTAAATTCTCAGCTTCGCACATTGCTGCGCTAACCGGTCCTCTTAACCTTCCGGCACCGGGCAGGCGTCAGTCCGTATACATCGTCTTACGACTTCGCACGGACCTGTGTTTTTAGTAAACAGTCGCTTCTCTCTGGTCTCTGCGACCCAACCCAGCTCCGAGTGCAAGACTCATCACCAGATCGGGCCCTCCTTCTCCCGAAGTTACGGAGGTATTTTGCCGAGTTCCTTCACCACAGTTATCTCGATCGCCTTAGTATTCTCTACCTGACCACCTGTGTCGGTTTGGGGTACGGGCCGTGTACCAACTCACTAGAGGCTTTTCTCGGCAGCATAGGATCACTGAATTCACCTCAACCGGCTACGCATCACCTCTCAGGCACATGTTATGCGGATTTGCCTACACAACGCCCTACAGGCTTACACCCGGTAATCCACCACCGGGCCCAGCTACCTTCCTGCGTCACCCCATCGCTTGACTACTACAGCCAGGGTCGTGCGCAGCCACATCCGGCCTCCCGAAGGAGGTCCATCCGCTTTTGGGCACTTAGCACAACTGATTCGCCATTGGGCGCGGATACACGGGTACGGGAATATCAACCCGTTGTCCATCGACTACGCCTGTCGGCCTCGCCTTAGGTCCCGACTCACCCTGGGCGGATTAACCTGGCCCAGGAACCCTTGGTCATTCGGCGGACGAGTTTCTCACTCGTCTTTCGCTACTCATGCCTGCATTCTCACTCGCGCAGCCTCCACAACTAGGTCACCCCGCTGCTTCCCTGGCTACACGACGCTCCCCTACCCACCCAGTCGACTGGCCCGAAGGCGATCTGTATGACTGAGTGCCGCGGCTTCGGCGGTGTACTTGAGCCCCGCTACATTATCGGCGCAGGATCACTTGACCAGTGAGCTATTACGCACTCTTTCAAGGGTGGCTGCTTCTAAGCCAACCTCCTGGTTGTCTCAGCGACCCCACATCCTTTTCCACTTAGTACACGCTTAGGGGCCTTAGCCGGCGATCTGGGCTGTTTCCCTCTCGACTACGAAGCTTATCCCCCGCAGTCTCACTGCCGCGCTCTCACACACCGGCATTCGGAGTTTGGCTGACTTCGGTAAGCTTGTGGGCCCCCTAGGCCATCCAGTAGCTCTACCTCCAGTGTGAAACACGCGACGCTGCACCTAAATGCATTTCGGGGAGAACCAGCTATCACGGAGTTTGATTGGCCTTTCACCCCTACCCACAGCTCATCCCCTCAGTTTTCAACCTAAGTGGGTTCGGGCCTCCACGACGTCTTACCGTCGCTTCACCCTGGCCATGGGTAGATCACTCCGCTTCGGGTCCATGACATGCGACTCAAACGCCCTATTCGGACTCGCTTTCGCTACGGCTACCCCACACGGGTTAACCTCGCCACACACCGATGACTCGCAGGCTCATTCTTCAAAAGGCACGCCATCACCCCACGACCGAAATCGAAGGCTCTGACGGATTGTAAGCGCACGGTTTCAGGTACTATTTCACTCCCCTCCCGGGGTACTTTTCACCTTTCCCTCACGGTACTAGTCCGCTATCGGTCACCAGGGAGTATTCAGGCTTACCGGGTGGTCCCGGCAGATTCACAGCAGATTTCACGGGCCCGCTGCTACTCGGGTATCAATCACGCAAGCCGTCGCGTTTTCGCTTACCGGACTCTCACCGTCTACGGTTGGCCATCCCAGACCAATTCAGCTAACACAACGGTTTCTGACTTACGCTCCTCACGGCAGTGAGAAGAAGAAAGACCCCACAACCCCGCATAGACAACGACTGCCGTCTATCACATCTACACGGTTTAGCCTCTTCCGCTTTCGCTCGCCACTACTCACGGAATCACTATTGTTTTCTCTTCCTGTGGGTACTGAGATGTTTCACTTCCCCACGTTCCCTCCACACACCCTATATATTCAGATGCGGGTAACACGACATCACTCGTGCTGGGTTTCCCCATTCGGAAATCCTCGGATCTCAGCTCGGTTGACAGCTCCCCGAGGCTTATCGCAGCCTCCTACGTCCTTCATCGGCTCCTGGTGCCAAGGCATCCACCGTACGCTCTTACACACTTACTAACAAAGATGCTCGCGTCCACTGTGCAGTTCTCAAACAACACAC
>NZ_PYHT01000050.1:0-5968 GCF_003023875.1 Nocardia sp. MDA0666 | reverse complement strand
CTGGTGGTTTGGTGCTGGCGGCGGGTCAGGCGAATTATGCTGCGGCGAACGTGTTTCTGGATGCGTTGGCTGTTCATCGTCGTGCCGCGGGTCTGCCCGCGACCGCCATAGATTTCGGCCTGTGGGAGCGCTCGAGCGGACTCGGCACCGCATTGTCCGAAGCCGATTTCGACTGGATGCGCCGGCAGGGTTTCCCCGCGCTCACCGAGGCGGAAGGGCTCGCGCTCTTCGATGCGGCACTGGCGACCGATACCGCTCAGCTCGTGGCACTCCGGGTCGACCCGGCCGTGCTCCGGCAGCGCGGCGAGAGCGTTCCGGCGCTGGTGCGTGGCATCGCGCCGGTGACCGCTCGCCGACGCGCGAACACGTCCGCGGCGGATCGGGCCTTCCTGGATACGCTGGCCGGTTTGTCGGAGGGGGATCGGCATGTAGCGGTGTTGGATGTGGTGCGGTCGGTGGCTGCGGGTGTGTTGGGGCATGTGTCGGTGGATGGTGTGGAGCCGTTGCGTGCTTTTTCGGAGTTGGGTTTCGATTCGTTGGGTGCGGTGGAGTTTCGGAATCGGTTGTCGGTGGCGACGGGTTTGAAGCTTCCGGCGACGTTGATTTTCGATTATCCGAATGCGGAGGTGGTTGCACAGTTCATCGGGTCGGAGTTGGCCGGTACATCGGTTGTCGAGGAAGGGCCGGTCGGCCGGGTTCGGGTGGATGATGATCCGGTCGCGATTGTGGCGATGAGTTGCCGGTATCCCGGTGGTGTGGCGTCGCCGGAGGATTTGTGGCGGTTGGTCGCCGAGGGTATCGACACCACCGGCGAACTGCCGACGGACCGCGGTTGGGACATCGAAGCGATCTACGATCCCGAGCCGGGTAAGGCGGGCAAGACCTACACGCGGCGCGGTGGATTCCTGTATTCCGCAGCCGATTTCGATGCCGACTTCTTCGGTATCAGCCCGAACGAGGCCACGGCGATGGATCCGCAGCAGCGGCTGTTGCTGGAGACTTCGTGGGAGGCGCTGGAACGGGCCGGGATCGATCCTGCCGTGCTGCGTGGCAGCTCGACCGGTGTGTTCACCGGTGTCATGTACCACGACTACGCGCAGGGAACGCAGGGCGCCAACAGTGCCGGCGGCAGTCTGGTCTCCGGCCGCGTCGCCTACACGCTGGGTCTGGAAGGTCCTGCGGTGTCGGTGGATACGGCGTGCTCGTCGTCGCTGGTCGCGATGCATCTGGCCGCGCAGTCGCTGCGGTCCGGTGAATGCGATCTGGCCCTGGCCGGCGGTGTCGCGGTGATGGCCTCGCCGGATATGTTCCTGGAGTTCAGCCGTCAGCGCGGTCTCTCAGCCGACGGCCGGTGCCGAGCCTTCGCCGACGCCGCGGACGGTGTGGGCTGGTCCGAGGGCGTCGGAGTGCTCGTGCTGGAGCGGCTTTCCGATGCGCGGCGCAACGGCCATCAGGTGCTGGCGGTCATCGCGGGTTCCGCGGTGAACCAGGACGGTGCGTCGAACGGTTTCACCGCGCCGAACGGCCCCTCGCAGCAGCGGGTGATCCGCCGCGCGCTGGCCGATGCCGGACTCTCCGCGGGTGAGGTGGACGCGATCGAAGGCCACGGCACCGGGACGACGCTGGGTGATCCCATAGAGGCCCAGGCACTGCTGGCGACCTATGGCCGTGACCGCGCTGCCGATCGCCCGTTGTGGTTGGGGTCGTTGAAGTCCAATATCGGCCATGCCCAGGCGGCCGCGGGTGTGGGTGGCGTGATCAAGATGGTCATGGCGATGCGCCACGGCGTGCTGCCGAAGACACTGCATGTCGATCGTCCGAGTACGAAGGTCGATTGGGCGCAAGGCAGTATCGAGTTGCTGACCGAGCCGGTGCCGTGGCCGGAGGTGGATCGGCCGCGTCGCGCGGGTGTGTCCTCGTTCGGGATCAGCGGCACCAACGCGCACCTCATCCTCGAACAGGCACAGAGCGTGGCGGCGCCGGTGGAGCCCGCACGCACCGCGCCGGCAGGCGGCGTCCTGCCGTGGGTGATCTCGGCGCGCAGTGCTGCGGCCCTCGGCGGCCAAGCCGACCGTCTCGCGTCCCATATCGGTGAGGAGCACGATCCGATCGACATCGGCTGGTCGCTGGCATCCACCCGCAGCGTGCTCGAGCATCGTGCCGTCGTCCTGGCCGGCGACCGTGCCGAATTGCTCGCGGGCACAGCGGGATTGGCCGCCGGCGAGCATCTGCCGGGTGTGGTGTCCGGTCGGGTGGTGCCGGGTTCGACGGGTGTGGTGTTCTCGGGTCAGGGTGCGCAGTGGGCGGGGATGGCCGCGGCGCTG
Organism: Nocardia sp. MDA0666; assembly: GCF_003023875.1. Lineage (NCBI taxonomy): Bacteria > Bacillati > Actinomycetota > Actinomycetes > Mycobacteriales > Nocardiaceae > Nocardia > Nocardia sp. MDA0666. The sequence continues at coordinate 3,644 of NZ_PYHT01000050.1, read as the reverse complement.
CGTGCCGCGTTCCCGGTGTTCGCCGAGCATTTCGACCGTATCGTGGCCGAGTTGGATCCGGCTCTGGGACAGACGGTTTCGCTGGTCGAGGCGTTGGCGGATGATGAACTGGTCGACCGGACGGTGTTCGCGCAGGCGGGGTTGTTCGCGTTCGAGGTGGCGTTGTATCGGCTGCTCGAGTTGTGGGGGTTCCGTGCGGATGTGGTGGCGGGTCATTCGATCGGTGAGGTTGCCGCCGCCCATATCGCGGGTGTGTTGTCCCTCGAGGACGCGTGTGTGCTGGTGGCGGCGCGTGGTCGCCTGATGCAGGCGCTGCCCGCCGGTGGGGCGATGATCGCGGTCGGTGCGTCCGAAACCGACGTGCTGACGCTGCTGAATTCCGGTGCGGTGCCGTCCGGTGACGTCTCGATCGCCGCGGTGAACGGTCCCGCGGCGGTCGTGCTCTCCGGTGCCGAGGACCAGGTCACGGCCCTGGCCGATGCCTGTGCCGAGCGTGGTTGGCGCACGCATCGCCTGCGGGTGTCGCATGCGTTCCATTCGGCGTCGATGGAGCCGATGCTCGCCGAATTCGCTTCGGCCATCGACGGTGTGAACTTCGGACGTCCGGAGGTCGCACTGGTATCCACGGTGACCGGCGCGAGGGTGACCGATGAGATGTCGGCCCCGTCGTACTGGGTGCGCCAGGTCCGGGATACGGTGCGCTTCGCCGATGCGGTGACCGCGATGGCGGAGCTGGGAGTGTCCCGCTTCGCCGAGGTCGGACCGGATGCGGTGCTGGCCCCGATGGTCACACAAACCCTCGACCACCATGCGACACCGGCGTCCACGACCTCGGTACCGGTCGTGGTGGCGGTGGCGCGCCGGAATCGCGCCGATGCCCGCGCGGTCGCGGCCGGCGCCGCCGGACTGTTCGTCGCGGGCGCGCAGGTCGACTGGGCCGGCTGGTACGCCGGGACCGGAGCGCGGCGAATCGACCTGCCCACCTACGCCTTCCAGCGCCGGCGCTACTGGCTGGGACCGGATGCCGGCACCGGCGGTGACCTCCGGGCGATGGGCCTGGCGGCCACCGGACATCCGCTGCTGTCGGCGGTCGTGTCGCAACCGGAGTCCGATACGGCGACGTTCACCGGCCGCCTGTCGGTGCAGACCCATCCGTGGCTGGCCGATCACCGGGTGAGGAACACGGTGTTGTTCCCCGGAACCGGCTTCGTCGAATTCGCCCTGCACGCCGGGGAACGAGCCGGTACCCCGATGCTCGACGAGTTGGTGCTGCACGCACCGCTGATATTGCCGGACACCGGCGGAGTCGCGGTACGTGTGGTGCTCGGCGAGCCGGACGGGGCGGGCCGTCGCGCGGTCCGGATCTTCTCCTGCCCCGACCGTGATGTCGACGCGACGCCGTCGTGGACGATGCATGCCGAAGGCGTTCTCACCCCGGACGAGGCCGAGGACTTCGAACCGCTTTCCTGGCCGCCGGCCGGCGCCACCGCTGTCGACGTCGACGGCGTCTACGACGAACTCTCGCAGCTCGGCTACGGGTACGGCCCGCAGTTCCGGGGCTTGCGGGCGGCCTGGCAGCGCGGGCAGGAATTGTTCGCCGAGATCGCGCTCCCCGACACCGGGCACGCCGACGGGTTCGGCATCCATCCGGCGCTGTTCGATGCCGCACTACACGCCGGAATCGTGCACGGCTTCCGCAGCGGCGACCTCGGCGATTCCCCGGCGTTGCCGTTCATGTGGAACCGGGTGGCACTGCACGCGAGCGGCGCCGCCGTGGTGCGCGTGCTGATTTCACCGGACGACGACGGATTCGGCGTGCGAATCACCGACCGGCACGGGCAGCCGGTGCTGTCGGTCGGCGCTCTCGTATCGCGGCCCGTGCCGGCCGAGCGCCTCACCGCGCATCCGGGCTCGGACTCGCTGTTCGGCGTGGAGTGGATCGCCGCCGCACCGGCGTCCGCGACGGCCGAACCGAACCGCATCGCGGTGGTGGGTTCCGGGCACAGCTCCGACGATCGGCCACATTATCGCGATCTCGCGGCACTGATCGCCGACCTGGACGCGGCCGACGATACGGTCGCACCCGACGTCGTCGTTCTCGAATGCCCCGACGACGAGTCCGCACCCCCGGTCGCGGCCCGCCAGATCATCGCCGGAGTCCTCGAGACCGTGCAATTGTGGTTGCACACTTCACTTTTCGAACAGTCTCGACTGGTCGTCGTCACCCGGCACGCCGTGTCCGTCGACGGGCCCGAGCCGGTGAATCTGGCGCAGGCGCCGGTATGGGGTCTGGTGCGCGCGGCGCAGGCCGAGCACCCCGGTCGTTTCCAGCTCCTCGACCTGGATCGGGACCAGGATCTCGTCGCCGCGCTGACCACGACGGCGCCGGACGCCGCCGAGCCGGAGGTTGCGGTGCGCGGGGCGGCCGCGCTGGTACCGCGGTTGCGCCGGCACGCGACCGGTGCGGCCGTTCCCTCGATCGCGGCCGGCACCGTGCTGGTCACCGGCGGGACCGGTGGCCTCGGTGCGTTGATGGCGCGGCACCTCGTGGTGAAACACGGTGTGGCGCAGCTTGTTCTGGCGTCGCGCAGCGGACTTGACGCACCGGGCGCCGGGCAGTTGCGTGACGAACTGGTCGAGCTCGGCGCGCAGGTGCGGATCGCGGCCTGCGATGTGTCGGACCGCGAGGCGTTGGCCGCGTTGATCGACGATATTCCGGACGAGCATCCGCTGATCGGCGTGGTGCATGCGGCGGGCGCCGCCGACAACGGACTGATCGAGTCGATCACGGCGGATCGGTTCGGGCCGGTGTTCGCACCGAAGGTCGACGCGGCCTGGCATCTGCACGAGTTGACGTGTGATCGGCTGTTGTCGCTGTTCGTGGTGGTGTCGTCGGCCGGCGGTTCGGTGCTGGCGGCGGGGCAGGCGAATTATGCCGCGGCGAACGTCTTTCTGGACGCGCTGGCCGCCCATCGTCGCGCCGAAGGTCTGCCCGCGACCGCCATCGATTACGGATTGTGGGCGACATCGACCGGTCTCGGTTCGATGCTGTCGGAGGGGGACGTCGAGCGCATCCGGCGGCAGGGGCTGCCGCCGCTGAGCGAGACCGAAGGGCTGGAGCTGTTCGATCTGGCGATCGCCACCGAATCCGCGCAGCTGGTGGCATTGCGGGTCGATCCGGCGGCCCTGCGCGACCGTGGCGACGCGCTCCCGGCGCTGCTGCGTGGCATCGTCCCCGCCCCGATACGCCGCCGGACACGAAACCAGAATCCCGAACCCGCATTCGCCGCCACGCTGGCCGGTTTGTCGGAGGGGGATCGGCATGTAGCGGTGTTGGATGTGGTGCGGTCGGTGGCTGCGGGTGTGTTGGGGCATGTGTCGGTGGATGGTGTGGAGCCGTTGCGTGCTTTTTCGGAGTTGGGTTTCGATTCGTTGGGTGCGGTGGAGTTTCGGAATCGGTTGTCGGTGGCGACGGGTTTGAAGCTTCCGGCGACGTTGATTTTCGATTATCCGAATGCGGAGGTGGTTGCACAGTTCATCGGGTCGGAGTTGGCCGGTACATCGGTTGTCGAGGAAGGGCCGGTCGGCCGGGTTCGGGTGGATGATGATCCGGTCGCGATTGTGGCGATGAGTTGCCGGTATCC